>CP043988.1 GCA_015134695.1 Candidatus Stammera capleta
TTGAACCAAACTGTAATTTTAAATTTTTCCAAGGAATTAAAATAAATTTTTTCTCTTTTATTATTCTTGTTCTTCAAGTTAATCATATATATATATCTAAAGCTAAAGAAGATCTAATATTTTTTATTACTCTTAAATCTATAGGTAAAGAAGTTTTTTTTACCTTTTTATAAAATTCTTTTGATAAGATAACACTATCTTTCCAAAAATATTTTTTTTTATCTCAAAAAAATAAATTATTATTTATAATAGTTAAATTACTAAATTTTTTAACTTTATATCTTTCATAAATTAATAAAATTTTAGAATTAAATAACTTAAAAGTTTGATCTTTTATTCTTTTTATTGTACCATAATATCCTCCAGTTATATGAAAACCTAATTTTTTAATAAATTCACTTTGATTTTTACCTAAATATATTATTGGAGATTTAGTTAATTTAATTTGTGTACATAATCATATTATGATAATACGAGGAATAATACCATACGGTAATCCATATTTAGGATTAGCAATAATTTTCAATGAAGTATATCCATTAGTTCTTTTAAAAATATTTTCATTTATTTTAGAACAGGGTATAGAATTACTAGCAAAATAACTAGTAATATATCCTATAGATCTTGTATTTATTGCTTTTTTAGTATTTATATTTCATTTATTAAAAATATTTTTTTTAATAAATTTAATTTTTTTTTTAAATATTATATTTTTAATTTTTATCATTTTTATATTAAAATTTAAATTAATTATATAATTAAAATTTAATAAAAAAAGGATTTTAATAATTTTTTTTATATATTAAAATATTTTAAAAAAAATATATATATAATTATTATTTTTAAAAAAAAAATTTTTTATATATTTAAAAAAATTAACTATAAATTTTTCTATTTAAAATATCTTTAATACCTGATTTTCTATAAAAATAACTATTTACTATGTCACATCATCTACAAGAATTTTTATATTGTAAAATTAACTTTTTATAAACGTCATTATATACTTTTTTATTTATTAAAAATTTTATTTTTTTTCATAAATATAATCATTCTTTAACCTCTTTTTTACCATTAAAATGAGAATTATATATATATTGTATTAATGTAACTTTACTTTTTTTAAGTTTATGTTTGTAAGAAACATTATGAAAAAATAATAATAATTTTTCATAACATTTATTAATATCATTAAATTTTATTTTATTTCTAATACTATATTGTTCAGTAAATTTTGTTCCATTTGATGTTCTATTATTACCTACACTATATCTATTAGCATTATGATATATACCAAAATTATTATATTCATAACCATCTACATTAGGTATATAATTATTATTTGGTTCTACCATTCCGCCTAAACCTAAAGGAGAAGTATATTTTTCATATGTTATTCAACTATTAAACATAATTTTACTAATATTTTTTATTACCTTTTTATTATTATTTATAGATAATTTTATTCATTCTTTTAATAAATTATTTAAATTAATATTTAAATTTCAAATTATTTTGCCATAACAAAATATATTAGATTGAGATAAAAAATGATTTGTTCAATAGAAACTGTCTCCTATATTAGAAACACATGATATACCATAATTATTATTTTTATATATATTTCCTAAAATTAAATTTTTAATTGTAGAATTTTTATTTTTATAATAAGTATTAAAATATAATATATTTTTTCATTTTAAAGGTAATCAACATAAATCAATTTGTTGTCCAGTATATTCTTGATTCATTTGAAATTCTAGTATTTGTGAAGTTTTATACATTGAACCTAAAATTGGAGAAACAGGTTCTCTTACTTGAAAATCTATTGGACCAAATTTTATCTTTAAAAATACATTATTTAAAAATAAACCATCTAGATTATTAAAATTATTAAATATACAATTTGCTTTATCAAAATTTTTAATTTTTCAATTATAATTATTATTAATATTACATTCCCAAATTAAAATACCATTAAAAAAATTTAATGCATTAGCTATAGTATTAGAACTTTCAATATGATTTCTATCATAATATAAATTATTATTTTTATTTTTATAACAAGGTGAAACTATTAAACCTGCTAAATTAGGTAAATACTCATATATCTGTTCTATTTTTTTTTCTCATCAAATAATTACTTTCTTATTTAATGGATCAAATGTATTTAACCTACCTAAAATCATAGGACTTTTATAATTTATAGAAATAAAAATTTTAATATTATATTCATAAAAAATATTATATATTTCAATTAATTGAATTAATAAATTTTTGTTTATTAAATAGGTAGACAATAAATTATTATCACTATTATTTATACATATATAATTTATTCCTATACTACATAATAATCTAGAATAATATCTAATTCTTTCAATATTAAAATTAATATTATTATTAAAAAAAAATATAGAATTACCTGAATGACCTTTTTCTATTTTTCCACTCAAAAAATCTTTATGATTTATCATTCTTATTTTTAAAGAAGGAATTTCTTTAATTATAAAATTTTTTTTTTTATATTTATTTAATTTTATAATTCTAAATATATGATATAAACCATACAAAAAACCATTTTTATTTTTAGAAATAATTCAAATTAATTTATTATTTTTTTTAATATAATATTCTTCATTATTCATATCAATATTTATTTTAAATATTAAAGTAGAATTTTTAATATGTTTATTAAAATTAATATTTTCTTTTTTTATAAAAAAAATTATTTCTTTTTTTATGAAAGAATAATTATTGGGAATATATATATTTTTAAATATATTAGATTTTATCACTTTTTTATTTCATAAATTATCTTCTATATTAGGTAATCAACAATCAGAATATTTCTTATTATTAATTTTCATATTATTAATATTAAATTAATTTTATTTATATTAATTTATTTTTTATATTATTTATTTTTTTTTGGTAAATACCATATATAATGGGCTAATTGAAAAAATAAAGCTATATATGATATATATATATATATGTACGATAGTTTGTATCTATGTATAACATATACAGATAAAAACGAAAATAACACCTTAGATAAACTTGCTATAGAATTACGTAAAATAGTAAATTTTCCTAAATTAGAATATTTAGATAACATATTTATACTTAATTGCATACATAAAATATGTGCAGTTAAAAAACCTAAACATATTGCAATTAATAAAATTATTAAAAAAAAATTTTTAGTTATACTTAAAATTGATAATAATATAAAACATATTAAAAATGTATATTTTTCTATAAATTTTTTAGTCAATATATTTTTATATATTAAAAATCCCATTATAGTAGTTGTAAATGTACTAAAAAAAGTAAGAGTAGAATAAGATAAAGTGGATTTTATTGTTGTTAATTTAGTTAAAAAAGGTAAAATTGTATTTATATATTGATATATTCCACTAGAAGGAATAGAAAAAAATAAAATTTTTATTAAATTCTTATTTCTAAATATTTCTTTAAATCATGAAAAATTTATATTATTTATATTATTATCAATATTTTTTTTTATGAAATATTTATTATTATTTATATATAAATTATAAGATAAAAAATAACAAATAAAATAAAAAATAATTATTAATAAAAATCCATATAATCCTGAATTATTTATTATAAATAAATTAGCTATTAAATTACCTAGTGTTTGACATATTTGAACAATAGAAAAAGAAGCTTGAATTACTTTATTTCCAGTTTCTTGATCAAATAATAATTTAATAATTTTATTAGAATTAGTTTTATTTGTAGTTCTTACTACAGAATATATTATTTGTAATATACATACCATAATTGTACATATTAATATATTAGTTTTAAAATAAAAAGATAAAAAAATTCCTAAACTAATAAATAAAAATAGTAAATTATTTATATAATATTGATATAATGGATTAATTAAATCAGCTATAAATATAAATGTTATTACTGATAAAATCATAGGAAGATAATTAGTAAAAGTAATTAAACTTATAGCAAATGGATCATGAGTATAATTATATATTAATCAGACTAAAATTATATTAGATAAACTTTCTGCTAAAGCAGTAAATATTACTGTACATTGAAAATTTATTTGATTGTTTTTTAAAAAAGTATATTTCATAATTTAAATTTTTATTTAATTATTAATTTTAAAAATTTTAATATATATAATTTAAAATAATTATAAATATTTTAAATAATTATATATTAATAATATAATATAATTATTTTTTTTTTTTTAAAAAATAGTTTACATTTAAAAAAAAAAATTTTATGAATAAAATATTTAAAAATCATATAATAAGAGGAATAAACATATTTTGATATTATAAAAATAATACTTTTTTATATTATTTAAAAAAATATTTTAAATACATAAATAATATACAAATAACATTTAGATATAATAAAAAAAATAATTTTTTAAAATTTAAAAAAATTTTATATTTATGTATTAAATATAAAATATTATTAACTATTAATATAAGATTTACAAAAAATAATTTTTTTAAATATATAAAATATATAAAAATTTTTTCTAAACTTAAAATAGTTATTTTTAAAATTAAAAATATTTATTTTAAAAATATATATGAATGGTATTTTTTTTATAAAAAAATATTTTATATTTTAAAAAAAAAAAATATTAAAAATTTATTATTAATTGATTATCCTAATAAAATTGGATATCCAAATTATATAATAATAAAAATTATAAAAAAATTATTATATAAAAAAAATATTATTTTAGTTATTTCATTAAATAACATTAAATATAATAATATAAACAATATTATATATTTAACAAATTGTATGTTAAATATAAATATTTTAATATGTTTTGATAAAATAAATTATATTAATAATTTACAATTTTTATTAAATTATTGTCAAAAAAAAAGATTAGGATGATTTATAATACCTAAAAAAAAAAAATATATTTTAGAAAAAAATTATTTTTTAAAATTTAAAAATTTTAAAATAAATATAATAAATTGTAAAAATGGAATAAGACAAACTTCAATAAAATATTTTTTAAAACCCTACTAGTTCGATGAGTAGGGTTTTAAAATTAACTTACTTTATTTAATTTTTTTTGTAAGTAGGACAAGAACTACCAGTAGCATTTTGATCTATACTACCTTTAGTAACAACATTTACCATTTTAAATGTTGAACCTTTTTTAACATTTACATTAGAAAAATTAACTTGTATTTTACTTTCTGGTAAACCATTAAAAATAATATTACCAGGTGTTAAAACTTTTACTGTATCAAAATTTATATTTTTAAATTGAGGTATTTTATTTCCTTTAGCATTTTTATTATAAAACATGTCTAAATATATAGGATTTTTAACATCTTTTATACAGATATTTTTATAATTTATTTCACTAACTAAACCACCTTTAGATATATCACTTTTAATACGTAAACCACTAGTAGTTCCATTCATAGATAAATTATTTACTAATATATCATTTATTTTACCTGATGTTTCACTACCTATTGACATTCCATGTCCTTTACCAAAATTATTATTTATTATTGAAACATGAGATGTAGGTTGGCTAGTAGCTTTAATAGCTACATTATCATCTCCAGTACTAATATATGAATGAACTATACTAATATTAGTAGATGATCCTGGATCTATTCCATCAGTATTACGAGCATCTGCTGGAGTATTTATATTTATTCCCCAAGCAGTAAAACCATTAACATTAGATAATGCAATATGAAAATTTGGAGAATTTTTTAAAAATGTTTTATAAATGACAAAATTCTTAGAATTTCTTATTTGAATTAATCTTGGTACATTTTGTGATTTATTTTCTTTTTGAGCTTCAGTAGCTAAATTTCACCAAGTTTTATTGCTTCCCTTCAATACTGAATTACCCTGTCCATCAATAGTACCATCCCCATATATACCGCTATTTATAGCGTTATTTATTGTTATAAGGGGGTTACAAGCTCTTCCACTATTATCTAAAGTACCACATTTATGACTACCGTTATCATATAATAAAGGATCTGGTATAAAAGATAAAATTACACCTTTATCTATTAATAGACCCCCATTAGATGGGATATTTAAATATCCAGAATAAAAATGAAAAATTTTATTATTAGTAGCTTTAAGTTCAACTACTTTTTTTTGTTTAGCACATACATTAATTGCATTTTGAATAATACTAGTATTATTTTTATCATTAGCTTTTAATGTAATACAACTATTAGGATTAATTGGTTCTTTTATATTCCTTGTATCCCCTGCAGATATAGCTGTATTAATTGCTAATATACTTATTATTATAAAATACAAACTATTATTTATTTTCATATAAATCCTATAAAAATCTTTATTAATAAAGTAAGTTTAAATATAATTAAAAAACATAAAAAACGTAAAGACGAACTTCTAAAATTATAACATAAAAAAATAAAAATATAAATATTCATTATTATAAATTTATTCTTTTAAAAAAGTTTTCGAAGCATAAACATTATCAAAAAACACGCATAATTTTTAATTTAAACAGGCATAAAGGTAAGTTAAATAGGGCATAATAACTAGAAAAATAACTAATAAAAAACTTAAAAAAAGTGCCGATCTCTCGATGTTTTGAAGCATTTTTAAATACCCCCTCATGTATTACATATATTACATATATTTACATATATATACAAATGATAAAAATAATATAAAAAAAATAATTATTTTAAATAAGGTACATGAGGATAACTATATTTAAGTATTAAACCTAAATTTGAAATATTAAAATTTAATTTAGGATAAAAAAAATAAACATATTCTAATTTTTTTAAA